>NZ_CP085218.1:0-13175 GCF_044799475.1 Marinobacter sp.
CAGTGTTCCGAACGAACCCCACCAGGTGGAGCGATCCCACGCGCCCCCGTCCAGGCACCGCACGTCATAGCGCACCCCGGACGGAAAGTGTTCATACCACCCCCGCTCCTGCTGAGCCTGCATCTGTGCCCACTCCTCGGGCGAATGGTCCGGCTCACTGCCGTACCCGGCCAAGCGGTCCCGGTACTGCTCCCACGTCTCAGGCTCCCACCGGTCGGTGACGATAAAAGGCCGGTACCACCACACCTGGTGATTGTCGGGGCGCTCATCGTTCGGTGTATCGTCAAAGTTTTCCGGGAGCTTCGGATCAACCGGCACCCCGTCAAATTGCTTTAGACCACCTTCCAATAGGTCCACCGCCGATCCTGCCGTGATTTCGTGAAAGCTCGAAGGCTTTCCGTCCGGCGCGTCTGTCCAATAGGCCGGAATTCCAGCGTGGATTATCACAACCGAGCCCACGCCATCGGGCAACGGGATCTCGCACTCGTCCCGGGCATCGTCGGCCCGAATCCAGGTCAGGGCACGGCTCAGCACTTCCAGCCCGTCCCGGTAGTAGCCGTCTCCGTCCCGGATGTCGTTCAGGTTCAGTTCCGTCATTACGGTTCTCCTTGGGTTGGTTGTTTGCCTGTGGTCAGTTTGCCGCCGCGCTCCAGTTGAACCCAGCGCTCCAGCTGGGGCCGGATCTCCTCCAGGTTGTCCACCTCCCAGTAATACGGCGGTACCAGACGGCCCTCCTCGTCCGTCTCCATGCGCCGGGCGGTCAGCTGAGCCCCCATTGCCCGGGCCTGAGCAATCCAGCGCTTTACGGTGCGATCACCGGCCCCAAACCGCGCCATAAGTGACGCGGTGGTGGTGGGCCCCTGGGCAATGGCGTTCACCAGGTTCAAGACTTTCTGTCGTTCAGCCACTCGGCCTCCTTGGTTCAGAAAAATTCCATGATGGGCTTGAGGTCGCCCACGTCCCGCGCCTTCTTCCGGGCCTGTTCCAGGTCCGTGAATACGCCATAACGGGTAGGCCCGCTACCGGTCGAAGCGTCAAGACGGTAGACGGCGTACACCGCACCGTTGTCCGTATCCGGTGCCGGGGTTTCCCGGATGAACACCTTCCCTGACCAGGAACGCTCCTCCGGGGTCAGATCTTCGTTGTCGCATTCAAAAAACCGGGGCGGTAACTCCGGGTTCAGTCGAATCTCAGTCATAGCGCTCTCCTTAACTAGATATGCCAAATTATGGCACACCAGCAACCAAAAGCAACCAAACACCCCGTTTTAACCCGTTCCATTTTGTGAGGCGCGAGCTCACAAAACGCACCGCGTTACAGGCCGCTTCATCGCCAATAGGCTGAAACTCATCAGTAAACGCAACACCACAGGCAAGAGGAAAACCCGATGAAACAGTTTCACCTGACCGTAAACGGCCAAACGCTGACCTTCTCAGAGGGCCAGATCCCGGAAGTACAGAGCGCCTTCCAGGAAGCCGTTAAAAGCCCCGGCGAACAAGCGGTTCGCGTCAGTGAGTTTGGGGAGACCCGGGCCCGGATGGACGGCCCGGAAGCCATGAACCAGACCATCGACGGCGCACCGCGCGGCACGAAATCCATGGTCAACAGCAACGTGCAGCTGACCGACTGCTGATTGACGCGGGGTGACGACGATGAGGACAGCAACCATGACCGATAAGGATCTTGCCCCCGGGGCCAGCCAGAAAGAGCGATTCGTCCGAATCAGGGAGCTGGAGAAGCGTCTGGGAATGGGTCTTTCCAGCATCCGGGGGCTGATCAAGGACGGCGAGTTCCCGGAGCCGATTGTGATCCGGAAGAAAATTCACGTGTGGCTGGAAAGCGACGTGGATCAGTACATCCAGCGAAAAGCCGAGGCGGCCCGCAAGGGCTCCCCGGTGTTTCGTGGCACGCGGTCGGCAGGCTAGGAGATCGAGGTGCGCAACTGCATTCACATCCCCTGTCCGAGCTGCGACACCACCATGAAGTGCGGCACCGATGCCCGGATTCTTGAAAGCAACCGGGACGGCGTTGCGCTTTGCCTGGCGTGTGGATTCCGGGCGGGGTTGGTGGTGGTTTACGACACGAATCCCCGCACACCCAACATACGGATACCGGCCATCGTGCCACTGGGGAAGACCGCGCCGGCTCCGGCGGTGTTCTGCCCTGCCTGCCGGGGTCCAGGAACCGTTAGAACCAGCCAGAGGATCACCCCAAGCCTGAAAATCTTGCGGGTTTACTGTCTGGACGAGCGGTGTGGGCACCGGGTCAACGCGTACCTGGAGCTAACGGAACAGCTCAGCATTGTTCCCGGGGGCAGGAAAACCGGGATTCCCTACCGCGCCGGGCTTCTCGACGAGTTCAGGCGGGAGCTGGAACACACCAACAAATTACCGAGGATGATTCATGAGAGATAAGAGAGGGTTGCCCGGCCGACTGGAGAGCGCCAAGCCGGGCAACAGGTCACGGGAGTGGCCTTCCGTGTGCGCACAGTATAGCACCAGGAGCAAGCGCAAAACCATCAATTTGCCGTCGCTTTTTCCTGATTCGACACTGCAAACTGAAAAAAATGCAGACCAGGTATTGCACCTTGGTTACATCCGCGTCTATCCTAAAACCGTCGCAGCAAAATCTGCGGCCCGTGGGTTTCGCAGCCCCAGAACTGAAAGGCGCACAAAGCGCCCCGAGATCGACAGCAGGCGCTTTTTTTTGTGCCCGCTCGATGATATGGCGGCGGTATGTGTGGGAAGCCTCCGGGCTTGCCAGCGTCCTTTCGGCTGGTCTGCGAACCCACCTTACCGCCGCCCCCATCGTTTCGCAGCGTTGGTGGTGGTTCCAGAGAAACAGAAAGGAAACCACGCCATGAATAACCCCCTTGCAACCCTGCATCAGCGCCGGGCCGCTTCACAGCGCGCCATGGCCATGGCCGCCCTTCGCTCAGACTCCAGCCTGTCCGTGCGGCGCAAGCGCTATAACCAGCACATGGATAAGGCCCGGGCAGCCGAAGCACGCGCGCGTCAGTACGCGGCCATTCCCTCCACGGAACACACCCACCCGGAGACCAGGGCCACCGCCCTGAGCCTGATTGAGCCCCGCTTGAATGAGTGGCGAGACAACCCCGAACCGGCGGAAGGCCGGGAACTGGTTGGCCTGATCTGCATGGCCAGCGCCCTTGGTGCGCTGAGCCTTCAGGACCAAGCCCGCATCGTTACTCACTTCAAGCCGAACGCTCAGGAGGGCCGCCATCATGCCTAAGACCAATCACACCCCCGTTATGCTGATCAACCCCGAAGCCCACACCGCTGACCTGGCCAACGAAAGTGATCTGCGCCTGGATGCGGTGAAAGAGCTGCTTCAGGGCCTTGGAGCCGCCAACAAAGACGGCGTCGTCGTTGAGGATCTACAGGCCGCGTGCAGCGTTGCCGGGTTCCTGGTGGACGATGCCCGCCGGCTCCAGGAAGAAGCCTTCCGGCGCGCTAAGAGGGAGGGCTGAGCCGTGGATGAATCCATTGAACTGAATCTGATCGGACGGATTCAGGCGTTGCTGATCAACCTGAACGATAAGGGCATTACTGCCCGATCCCACATGCTCTGGCTCTTGCTCGGACTCACGGAGGCCGGTTGGCGTACAGGCCAGCTGACGGAGGCCGAATACGCGGCCCTTCAGGGCATGGTGGGCGAGATGCTGGCCTACTCCGGAGGTGCAGCGTGAGCCAGAAAATCCAGACAATCCGGCTGGCCGCGACGGTCGCCCTGACTCAGGCGCTTAGCCTCGTGGAGGAGCTCCACCCAGGCGGCAAAGTGCGCAAGTCGGAATACATCACCTGTAACAGCCTGCGGGGAGACAGCAAGCCGTCTCTGCACATCAACCTGAACACCGGCAAGGCCAACGATGTCGCCAGTCCGGACTATCACTATGGCGACCTGGTCGCCATCGCTGCCGATGTCTGGGGCGTGAACCAGTATCGGGCCGCGCGGATGATCCTGGAGCGCTTCGGCTACGTCGAACCCGGACACAGCGCCGGGGCCGATCCGGCCCACCGGGAACGGGTGGCCCGCCTCCAGGCAAAAGCACAACGGCGGATCGAAACCGAGGCGCGCCAGAAGCAGGAGCGCGAGGAGTACGTGCGCCGGGTCATCGTGCCCAAGCTCTGGCACACGGCGGTACCGGAAGCCAAACAGGCCGGGCAACCGCACCCCTACCTCCGCAAGAAGAACGTCGAAGGCCACAACACTCGGCGGGTGCCAGCTTGGAACGGCGGGTATGACCTGCTGATTCCGGTCTGTGACGGCGGAACCCTGATCAACCTCCAGATCATCAACCCCAAGGGGCTGAAGCGGTTCATCAAGGGCGGGCGCGTGAGCGGCTGCTACTCGCCGATTGGCCGGGTGACCCAGACGGGAACTCTGTACATCTGCGAGGGCTGGGCCACCGGGGCGACCCTTCAGGAGTATTACGGCGGGGCCGTGGCCTGCGCGATGTTCGCGGCCAACCTGGAGCCCGTGGCCCGCAAACTGCGAGAGCACTATGGGCCAGATCAGCACATCGTGATTGCCGGGGATGATGACCGGGGCAAACGGACCAACGCCGGCAGATCTGCCGCCACCCGGGCGGCTGAAGCCATTGGCGCGGACCTGATCTTCCCGGAGTTCCCGGCCAGCGCGCCCGCGTCCCTGTCAGACTTCAACGACCTGCACGTCTACCAGATAGGCCAAGGCCGGGAGGTGTCCCATGGCTGATGCCAGTCTGAAGGTTGCCGAGAAGCGTTACCCGGTGAAGCGGGTCGATTCTCTCAACCGCCCCTGCTACGCGGTGTATGAGACCGCCGCTACGGTCGAGGGAGCCAAACTGCGCCCTGGTGTTTACTACCACGGGTTGAAGCAGTCGCACCCCGGGGACGAGGGCATTCCCTTCAATCACCGCCTGTGCGACCCCCTATATATCGAGGCGGAAACCATCGACCGGGAGGACAGCAGCCACGGGCTGCTACTGAAGTTCCGCACCCGTTTCGGGTGGCGCGAATGGGTCATGCCGATGCAGCTGCTCAGCGGCAAGGGCGACGAAATCACCCGTGAACTGCTGAACCAGGGCCATAAATTCAACCGCAAGAAGCGCGCGGAAATCCCGGACTACATTTCCGAGTACTCCGAGCCGGAGCGGATCATCAGCTCAACGCGCCGGCCAGGCTGGCACGATGAAGACTGCTTTGTTCTGCCAAAGCAGGTGATCGGCAGCGGCGATGTCCGGTTTCAGAAGGACCGGGACGGCCATCCGGTCTACAGCGAAAAGGGCACCTTGGAGGAATGGAAAGCCCGGGTTGGCTATTACTGTCAGGGAAACCCGGTCCTGATCCTTTCGGTCTGTTGCGCGCTGGCAGGGACGCTGCTGGCGAAGGTCGGCATCAACGGCGGTGGCGTTCACCTGGTGGGGGATTCCTCGACCGGCAAATCCCTCGCTCAGGAAGTGGCCGCGTCCGTCTGGGGAAGACCAAAGGACTACGCCGTGAGCTGGAACATCACCATTAACGCCCTGGAAAACGAGGCCGCGTCCCGGAATGACACGGTTCTGATTCTCGATGAGATCAAAATGGCCCGCGCCAACGCCGTCCAGGACATGGCTTACATGCTGTCAAACGGCAGCGGAAAGACCACATCGACCCAAGAGCGCAAGAGCCGGGAAACCAAGCGGTGGCGCATTCTAACCCTGTCCAGCGGAGAGAAGAGCCTGGCAGAACATGCGTCCATGGCCGGCAATCCTGCCCACGCCGGGGCTGAGCTCCGAATGGTGGATGTCAATGCAGGCACCCGCCAGTACCGGGCCTTTGATGATGTCCATGACATGCAGCCCAAGGTGTTTCACGGAACCCTGACCACCAACATCCTCAACCAGTACGGCACCGTTGGCCCCGCCTTTGTTCGTCGCCTGATCGAAAACCAGCACGAGCGCAACCTGATCGAAGAGTTCTCTTTTTTCCGGGAAGGCATGGGGGCCGCACACGCCCAGGCCGGGCGCGTGGGTGATCGGTTCGCCCTGATTGCCCAAGCCGGGGAGCTGGCCATTGAGTACGGCCTTCTACCGTGGGAGCCGGGAACCGCATTCGACGCGTGCCGGCTGCTGTTCGATGAGTGGGTTCAGGACATCGGCTCCGGCAATTCCGAGGACCGCCAGATTCTGGCCGCGGTTGCCGACTACATCGACACCTACGGCAGCTCCCGTTTCGCGAATATTAGTTTCAGCCAGCCAAGCGCGCCCGCTCAGGAGTTGAGCGGCTACTTCGAGTTGGAAGGAGGTGAGGATATTCACTACCTGTTCACCGCCGCTGGCTTAAAACGGGCCGTACCCGGCTTTAAGCCCCGGCGGATCAGCCTGGCGCTACAGGAATCCGGGGCCTTGATCCCCGGTGGCGATGGACGCGCACAGCGTAGCGTCCGGGTCGGAAGCCATGGCGTTAAACGCGTTTACAAAGTCAACGAAGCAAAAGTCAGAGAAGCACTTGAGGAGAACTGAGATGACCATGACCGAAATCCAGATTGCACAGCAGGCACCCGCGCTAACCAGCATGATGCAGGCGCTCGAAGAGGCCCGGACCGACTACCTGGAAGCGCGGGCCGAGTTGCAGTCCGTGTCTGACCAGGTGGAACGGAACCAGCGTTCACTAGAAGCCGCTCAGGAGGAAGCCAGAGAACTGGATCAGCAGTGGCGCCAGGCGGCGCACGAATCCCGGCTGAAGGCATCGAACAAGATCCGGCAGATGCTGGACGCGTCGATTGAAGCCAAGGGCAACGCGGATCGTCTGGCCATGCTGGTTGAGGAAGGCCCCGCGCTTCTGGCATCCACCAGGTCACAAACCGCTGAAGCCAGAAAGCGCTACCTCCAGACCTTGAGCCGGGTTCGAGGGCCAATCCTGAAAGACCGGGCGAACCTGGCCCTTGGCCCGCTGAAGGAACTGGACGCGCTGCCCGCCTTCTTTGCCGAGGTGAACGGGCACCTCCGGAACCTTTACAACAATTACCTGGTAGAGCAGGAGCCCCATTTCAACGGCAGGCCCAACACCTCGGTTTCCGAGGATGAGCGGGATCTGAAGGCTCACGCCATGAGTCTCACCATCCGGCTTGGCCTGGTGCCCATGCTCCAGGAGCTGGGGCTCAACCTGGAAGCGGAGATCCCGGAGGAATTTGAGCCGCTGGGCAGGCTGAGCATTGAAGATCCGTCCATGTTCGGATAACCCATTCAAGCCCCGGATCATCCGGGGCTTGTTCATTTCCTCTGATCATCATTCAGCAATACTGAACAACTTCCCCGCTTTATCCCGAAACAAAGCACCCTCTCAGAGGCTCTCAGAGCACCCCTAACTCTAGGCATGCCAACTAATGGCACGGCCAAGGTTAAACGAGATAGTGCCCTTGCTGGCGAGCTCAGGAACCACAGACCCCCAATACACCCCCCACCCCGGGTCACTGGTGCCGCTCGCGCTCACCCCTCCCCGCCTGCGAGTTCTATGAGTGGTGCTTTTTCTAAACGCAGGAAATCATCTGAAGAAGGCGCGTCACTAGCGGCCCCGGGCACTGAGAAGCCTGTTTTTTATAAACAGAAAACGGCCTTTTTCAACGTCTAAAAATACAGCGGTGGCGGAAAATCCCCGATTTTCGGGGAAAACGACGGTTTTTGCGGTGAGACCGTTTTCATATTGTGGTGTATCGACTCAAGCGGCGTTGTTTCAGGATTCTACCAGGCTGAAAGGCCGGACCTGGCCGCACTTGCTCCGGTACCTCCAGGAGGTCCGATCACCCGGCTCGCTAAGGAATGAATGCATTAAAACGAAACCGGCAACCCCTGCATTACACTGGCCACATTGATTACACCAGCAAAAACAAAGGCTTACAACCACATAAACTGATTACATATAGATTACATTAGATTACAGCTACTCCGAAGAAGGGATCTGTAACCAAAACCTTTACCTTGTAACCTTTTTCAAGATACAAAGTGATTACGCTACAGACCGCATCGTTGAGCCTTTTTAGGCATTTGTAATCTTGTAATCCTGTAATCTCGAATAGAACACACAACCCGCACAGCCCACCCCTTTCCTTAGCGCGCCGCTTTTCCCTGGACGACACCACGGAGGAAGGGATTGCGCACCGGTACTACCAGGTGAAGGTGATTTTTGGTCAGAAATTGAAGGGTGGTAACTGGGGGTGGTAACCAGGTGGTAACTGGTGGTAACCGATAAAGGTGAGTTTTCGGGAAGGGCAGAAAGCAGTGTTCGGAATCAACCAACGAAAACCCCGCCGGGCGGCTTCTATCTGATTATGGCTTTATGAACACCACTTGTGGACGGCTCCAACTGACACTTTCAGCTGATTGGCAATAGTTCGGATTGTCATCCCTTGAGCCCGCATGAGCCGTGCGCTGGTCTGCTTATCCTCCATGGCTGGCCTTCCGCCTTGCTGGCCTCGCCAACTTTGTAACGCTGAGAACTTCTGGTTACTGGCCTCGATGTCGAACTTGTTCCAGGTCCAGCGGGCGACGCTCTTGGCGATGTGGTGGCATTCCGGCCTGTCCAGCGGTTGTGGGTGCTCGTTGTGGGTGTACTGGATGGCCAGATCGTGCAGGTGATTCAGGTAGCGGACGAACACGCCTTGCCCGCCCTGGGCTTTCCACCCAGCCACGGACCGGTAAGCGAGAAAGCGGATGTGATCGAAGGTGTCCACGTTCCGGCCAATGCCGACGCGCTCCGGGCGGTCCTTCTTGTTGATGAACTTCGGCAGATCCAGCCATTCCAGCAGGTCCCCGAGCTCATACAGCCCGCCGTCCCGGTTCCAGAAGGTTCGCCAGTGAGGATGGGCCGGGTTTTTGGTGACCAGGCCGGAGTAGCCGGGATCGGACTGGAGCTTTTCACGCATGGCCGATTCAACGGCGGCCAGGTAACGCATGGGCTTTTGCCGGTCGTGCTGACCCAGTAGCACCGGGGCATCCAGACCGAAACACAGGTGCGCGTGCCCGTTGGCTGGGTTCTGGCTGGTCCAGAACGGCTCCGGCAGGTGTGCGTCATCCCATGCAAGGGCCGCATTTTCTCGGTCAATATCGAAAATCAGCCAGGAGCGAAGCCAGGGCGGGTTCGCCTGAATGTAGCGTTTGCGGGAAGCCATGGAGGCAGACCGGATCTTCAGGCCGGTGGTGAGATCGTCCGTGCAATAGGGCTTGCTCGGTAATCGGGATTGAAAAAGCTCTAATTGGTCGGCTATCATTGTTCTCACTGAGATGAGCAAACCCGGGGGAGGCGTTGGCGCGCCAATGATCCCGGGTTTTGTTTTTTCAGGACGAGCAACAGCTTATCACCAGTGCCCGTTTTTTGCCCAGCCTAACCGTCCAGATCCCTTTTCGCTTGCTCCAGCATTGCCCACCGCAAGTAGTTCAGCTTCGAACGCCCGGATCGGTTGGCCGCTTCTTCCAGCTGCTGAAACTCGTACTCATTGAACGGCACATTGATTTTTTTATGCGTTCGCGGGGCTGAGGGCTCCAGATTTCGCGTAGGAGCACCATCCGCTCCGGAAGCAAACTCCTCAACCAGCTGTTCCTCGCTTTTTGACTTGTGTCGATTCGGACTTTTAGCGGCCATGAGTCAGGATCTCCTCTACCAGCAATTGAATCTCGGCCCGAGCCTTCCCGTTGTCCATCTCAACCACTCCGAGCCCCTCGCTCATGGCATCCCGGTACACCTTCCGGTCCCGAATGACAGAGCGTAACGCGTGAATATCCGGAAACTCGGCCAGGCAATCGCGGGCCTCGCTGGCTTCATTAACATTCGGGTTAGTTGGGGCCATGGTCAAAACGCCGAGCACTTTAAGGCCCTCGTTAATATCCTTTGCTCCGGTGATGATTTCCTGAAGCGCCGGCAGGGTGTCGAGGTCGGGTTGTGATGGTCGAAACGGGACCAGGAGCAGGTGCGCTGCGGTCATCGCGGTTCGCAGCTCCCGGGAATCCCGTCCCGCCGCGTCCACCACTACAAAGTTACTCCCTTTATCGAGACCTCTGAGGGTGTCCCGGATGTTTTCGTATTTCTGCAGGCAGAGAATCTGAGGAACGTCCCTGGACTCTCGATCCTGCGCCCAGCGAGCTGCTGTTTCTTGCCGGTCAGCATCCACCAGGACAACATCACCGCCGGTCCGGGCCAGCTCTGCACACAGGTTGACGGCGGTGGTCGATTTCCCGCACCCGCCTTTCTGTGAACCAAGAAGGATGATCATAAGCCTCTCCAATTGGTGTTTGTTTAGCGCCAAAGCGGCACCAATACAGCACTATTTTAGCACTAAAACAGCACCATTCAAGCACCGGAACAGCACTAAGTACGAAGGAGGGGCAGGAAGGCCGGGGCGGCGCTGCGAATAAGCGGTGTTATGTCAAACCGAGGCCCGCACCTGGTCAAACCGGCCCGACAAACCCCGCGTTTTGCGCTACCCTGTGCCGCTCAAATTTCCAATTTGCAGGAACAGAACCAAACGATGCGACTGGACCAGTTACGCCTGTTGTTTGAAGCCGGAGACCTGTTGGCCGCCGAGATCGTCACCGCGCCCCTGGAACCCGGCCCGGTTCCGCGCTGGTGTTGCCAGTTTCGCCGTCGCAACGGGGCGCGGGTGTCATTGGATCTGAACCGCAAACACCAGGGCGCGGACCAGGTGCGCATTTTCAACAGTCTGGACGCGGCTTTCTCCGCGTGCCGGGCGGTAGGATTCCAGGCCGCCACCATTACCGAACGCTGACACTTGCCTCCAGCGAGCCGCTGTTACACAATAAAACCTCAACGTCTGTCCGCGACGAAAAGCGGAAACAGTGCCAGCTGAGCCTTGAACAGCATTTGCAATGCGGACGCTTCCCCCGGAAGCCACCCGCCTGCCTCCCGGCAGTACCTCAAAGACTCGCCCCGCGAGTGATTCAGACCGCTGCACCGGTTCCCCGGTCAGCCTTCCCCAGTGAAGTCACGTTCCGCTCCTTCGGGAGTGCACCGCCGTTTCCGGCTCCGGTGTTCCCGGCACGCGCCCCTGTTTCGGGCCTGTACCCGTGCCGCGACCACCCGCCGAGACGTGCACCTCAAGAACGATCCAGCACCGCGTGATGTTCCGTAACGCGGGCCCGCTGATTCGGCCCCCACCGATGCTGAGATCCCCGCCCCCGCCGTCTCTGTGAAAGCCACCGCGCACACAGAGACGGCGGGCACCGCCGCAACGCCAGCCCGCGCCCCGCGCGGGTCTGGCTATAAAGAGCGCCGGACGAACAGCGACGAAAACGCGCCACGGGCGCGCTTTTCCAGCGTCTTCGTCCGGCATCCTTTCCGCCGCCCGAGCCGTGCCCCTGGAGCACGGGGCTAACCGCCTACGCCGGAGCGTGCCCGCCGTTGTCCTGACAGGACAGAGGCCGGGCCCGCGTGCGCTCACCCGCGCCATAGCACTCGATCCCGCGACGGAAACCGACATTAACCAGGAACCGGCCTGACGCTCCGGAACAGGAACCGCGTCACTCTCTCAAGGTTTGCGCGCACCTCAAGCGCTGCGTATCACTTACCAACGGGGAAACGGGGATGAGAGGCAACAACTACGGATTACAGACACGGGATATGGCCAAAGCTGGCTGCTTTGCCATGAACCGGGAGGCGGCCAACGGGGCCGCGTCCTTCTCCACGGCGGCCACGGTCACGGACCGGTTCAACCGCTTTGCCGAAATGGCCAAGGCGGAAGGCCTCCGGCGACTGGAGGAGGTTACCCGGGACCAGGTGACGGCTTACGGACAGACACTCGCGGACCAGGTGGCGGAAGGCACGCTGTCAGCGGCCTACGCTCAGAACCTGGTGTCCGCCGTGAACACAGTGATGAATGCCGCCACGCGCGGGCAATGGCAGAGCGTCAGCCCCACCAGGGAATGCGGGATTGCTCACCGCTCCAGCGTGCGGGAGACCCCATCGATGGCCATCGACCGGAGCCGGGTGGAAGCCGCGCAAGCGGCCATGAACGACCGGGGCCAGGCCATTACGGATCTTGCCCGGGATCTGGGCTTGCGCTCCAAGGAAGCCAGCCTGATCAATGCCCGGGGCGCGTTGAACGAGGCGCGGGACACAGGCCGGGTGACCATCGTGGACGGCACCAAGGGCGGGCGCGCCCGGGAAGTGCCGATCACACAGGAGCGACAGATAGCGTCGCTGGAACGCGCAGCCACGGTCCAGGGCGAAGCCCGCTCGCTGATCCCACAGGGCCAGACCTGGGCACAGTTCCGGGACGGTGAATTGAGGGAGATCCGGGAAACCCTGCAGGCCCACGGCCTGACCGGGCTGCACGATCTGAGGGCGGGTTACGCCAGCGAGCGCTATCAGGCCCTGACCGGCGAACGCCCACCGCTGGAAGGCGGGCAGGTGTCGAAGGCGGACGACAGGGCCGCCCGGGAGATTCTGGCGGTCGAACTCGGACACGGACGGATTGACGTGATTGCGTCCTACATCGGGGGGCGGCCATGAACCAGGAACTGTTCTACCGGCTGCACCAGCACGCCCGCAAGGGCGGGAAGGTGGCCCGCCGTCGCCAGGTGAAACGGGTGGAGGCGTTTGTGCGGTGGTGCGGACGGGCACCGGCTCAGATCGGACGGCGGCAGGTGCACGAGTTCTACCGCGCGCACGCGTTCGCGCCCACCACGGCCCGGGACTACGACAGCGCCATTCGCCTGCTCTGGCGCACCCTCGGACGCGCCGGGGAACCGCCAAGGCCACCCAATGCCGCCGGAGGCGGCCCCACTTCCTAAATGGTCCGGAAACTCCGGACTATTTGCCCCCCATAACTCAGGGGGCAAACGCGGTTTCAGGACAGTGAGAACGCCAGATCGTCAATGAGCGCGGCCTCATCGTCATCGGCAGCCAGAGTGCGCGCGGTGGACACCGCCGGGGTGATCTCCGGCAGGCCCTGGAGCCGGCGCTCCATGGTCCGATAGTAGGTGTCCAGGTCGATACGCCAGCGCCGGCCATCGCGGAACGCGCCCGGCAGATCGTGCGGGCAGCGCCGGCGAATGGTCGCCAGGGAGGGCGGGTTATCGTCCTCCGCGTAGACCAGGCGGATGAAGGTCTCAATGGACACCGGTCTCATGGCCGCGCCTGCCGATACGCCGGGCCGGAGTGCGCGCACTGAATCGCCTCCTC